>NZ_JBJMQP010000038.1:0-11731 GCF_045802625.1 Hyalangium sp.
CGCCTCGGCACAAACCCTCGCTGCTGGCAACACCCATTCCGTGATGCTGAAGCCGGACGGCACCGTCTGGGCCTGGGGCTTCAATAGCAATGGCCAGCTGGGCGACGGCACTACCACCCAACGCAACTCCCCCGTCCAGGTGCCCGGCCTCTCCAACATCACCTCCATCGCCGCGGGCTACGCCCACACCCTGGCGCTGAAGCAGGACGGGACGCTCTGGGCCTGGGGCTACAATGGCTTCGGCCAGCTGGGCGACGGCATCGCCACCAACCAACGCCTCTCCCCCATCCAGGTGCCCGGCCTCTCCAACATCATCGCCGTTGCCGCGGGCTACTACCACACCGTGGCGCTGAAGCAGGACGGCACCGTCTGGGCCTGGGGCTTCAATGGCTTCGGCCAGCTGGGCGACGGCACTTTCTCCAACCGCATCTCCCCTGTCCAGGTACCCGGCCTCTCCAACATCAGCGCCGTTGCCGCGGGCTACTACCACACCCTTGCGCGCAAGCAGGACGGCACCGTCTGGGCCTGGGGCTTCAACAACTACGGCCAGCTGGGCAACGGCACCTCCACCAACCACGCCCTCCCTCTCCAGGTGCCCAGCCTGTCCAACATCGGCGCCGTTGCCGCGGGCGACTCCTACACCGTGGCGCGCAAGCAGGACGGCACCGTCTGGGCCTGGGGCTACAATTTCCAAGGCCAGCTGGGCGACGGCACCTCCACCGACCGCGCCTCCCCTGTCCAGGTACCCGGCTTGTCCAACATCAGCGCCGTTGCCGTGGGCAACGCCCACACCCTGGCGCTGAAGCAGGACGGCACCGTCTGGGCTTGGGGTTACAACAACTTCGGCCAGCTCGGCGACGGTACCCTCACCCAGCGCAACTCCCCCATCCAGGTGCCCGGCCTCTCCAACATCAGCTTCATCGCCACGGGCTACGCCCACACCCTGGCGCTGAAGCAGGACGGCACACTCTGGGCCTGGGGCTCCAATGGCAATGGTCGGCTGGGCGATGGCACTACCACCCAACGCAGCTCCCCCGTCCAGGTGCCCGGCCTCTCCAACATCCTCTCCATCGCCGCGGGCAACGCCCACACCCTGGCGCTGAAGCAGGACGGCACCGTCTGGGCCTGGGGCCTCAATGGCGATGGCCAGCTGGGCGACGGTACCCTCGCCCAACGCAACTCCCCCGTCCCAGTGCCCGGCCTCTCCAACATCATCGCCATCGCCGCGGGCACCTACCACACCCTGGCGCTGAAGCAGGACGGCACCGTCTGGGCCTGGGGCTACAATGGCAATGGCCAGCTGGGTGACGGCTCTACTACCCAACGCAACTCCCCCATCCAGGTGCCTGGCCTGTCCAACATCATCTCCATCGCCGCGGGCTACTCCCACACCCTGGCGCTGAGGCAGGACGGCACCGTCTGGGCCTGGGGCTACAACAACTACGGCCAGCTGGGTGACGGCTCTACTACCCAACGCAACTCCCCCGTCCAGGTGCCCGGCCTGTCCAACATCAGCGCCACCGCCGCAGGCTCCTCCCACACCCTGGCGCTGAAGCTGGACGGCACACTCTGGGCCTGGGGTTTCAACGAAAACGGCCAGCTGGGCGATGGCGCTCCTCTCTTCTACTCCTCGCCAGTCCAGTCCCAGCTCCCCTGACTTCCCGCCCCGCCAGCCCCAGCCAACGCTGAGCAGGCTGGACGCGAAGGCGGGACGGCGAATAAGGGAGGGCCATGCGCGCTCCCTGCCTTGTCCTGTTGGCCCTGGTGCTCGCCGGCTGCCCCAAGCAAGTGGACCGGGTGGCTGGCTCCGAGGACTCCCGGATTGACGACACCACGGCCCAGCTCGAGGAGCTGCGGCTCAAGACAGAGTCCGAGTCCCTGTCCTGCCTGGATCGGTGCGCGGCGGCCCGGCAGACCTGCGAGCTCACCGAGGAGCTGTGCAAGCTCGTGGAATCCCAACCGGACCGGACGGATCTCCCGCCGCGCTGCGTCCAGGCGCGCGAGCAGTGTGCCCAGGCCAACGCGGGCTGTACGCGGTGCCGGAACGGCTGAGCGCTGGGGAGTCGGCCAATGAGCGGATTGCCCGAGTCCCCCTGAGCCCCCTAGATTGAGGCAACCCTCGAGGAGCCGTCATGTCGCGCCGAACGTCCGTCCTGCTTGTCGCCGCCTGGGTCGCCATGCCGGGCCTGGCCCTGGCGGAGGTAGAGCTCACGCCGGAGAAGATCGCGGAGATCCACCGGGACGAGCAGGCCGCCAAGGCCAAGGTGAACGCGGCGCACGGCCACAAGGATCCCTCGGAGATGACGAACGAGGAGCGGGCCCAGGCCATCCAGGACGAGCAGGCGGCGGCGCTGGCGGTGATGGAGAAGCACGGGGTGTCGGACAAGGAGTACTCGCGCCACGTGGCCCAGATGTCGCTCGAGGAGCGAGAGGCCGTCTCGAAGGCGGAGAAGAAGCTGGAGGCCGCCGCCAAGGAGAAGGCGGCCAAGGAGGCCGCGCAGGGCAAGGAGGAGGAGCCCAAGGCCCCGGAGGACATCCCCATCCAGCAGGGCATCAGCGACGAGCACCCGGTGGAGATGGAGTCCTCGGGAGACTCGGCGTCGGTGGTGGAGCAGGGCCTGCCGCCGGGCGAGCAGGCGGGGGACGAAGCCTCCGCGGCGGACAGCACGGAGGCCCCCAAGGACGAGGCTCCGGCAGCCCCCGCGAAGAAGAAGTCCTCGAAGAGGAAGTAAGCGCGCGTCTAGTGCACCGGCACCGAGGGCACGGGCGGTGGCGCGTTCATCGCGGCCTGTTGCGCCATCACCGCTCGGGCCAGCTCCTCGCCGTAGCGGATGCGCAGCCGGCCGTGTCGGGGCCGAGCGAATTGCAGAGGATGACGACAATCTGCGTGGGGTTGAACTGCAACGCATCCCCGAGCGGGGAGACATTGCGCACGCCCCCGTCCACGTAGGCCTGAGGGCCAATCGCCTCCCAGAGGACTGGCAGGGTGGCGCCCTGCCATACCGCGTCCAGGAAGTCCGGCGCGTCCGGGGTGACCATGTCGAACTCCCCCGACACGAGCGAGACGCGGCCCACATGGACGGGGACCCGGAAGGGCCGCCCCGCGGCGTACTTCTGGACGAGCGCCCGCAGCGGCGAGTTGTCATAGAACCCGAGCTTCTGCTGGACGCCGATCCGGAAGGCCACCATGGGCCAGGGAACCTTCCGATAGATGTCCAGCTCGCGGATCTCCAGCCAGAGGTTCATCAACGGCCCATACTGCTGCTGGCCGAGGAGCGCGCCGTTGAGGCCTCCGACGGACACTCCGAAGATGCGCTCCCAGCGGAAACCAAACTCCTCGCGAAGGACACGCTCGGCCCCCACCTGGAAGGCCCCCCTCGCCCCGCCTCCGGAAAGTACGAGCGTTGCAGCTCTCTCCGCCATGACATCCCCCCGCGATGGATTGCATCCGTGCGAACGGCTTGAAGGCCACCCCACTCCGAGCCGTCTGACTCGGCTTCCAGCATCTGCGTGTGCGAGGGCGCTGCGGCGTGGCATCCGCAGCGCCCAGGCTCGCACCTCCCCTGCGCGAGTCACCGGCCCCCTCCCCCCAGGGGGGCCCGGGGCCCGTCAGGCCTGCGGCGGGTGGACGCCGCTCCTCAGCTCAGTGCGGACGGCATCGGCCACGCGCTCGCGGACCGCATCGGCCACGCGCTCGCGGACATCCTCGCTGACGCGCTCGCGGATGGCGTTCACGATGCGCTCGGTGTCAGGCTGGGCGAAGCCCTGCTGGACTCCCATCCACGGCTCGCCCATCCCGGCGCGCATCGTCCCGCCCAGCGTGTCACGGATTGCCTCGACCAGCCGCGTCCGAAGCACCTCGCTGATCTGCTCGCGCAGGGTGTTGGAGAGCCGCTCGTGGAGGGCATCCACCAGGCGCCCGTGGATGGCGTCGGCGATGCGCTCGGGCTCGATCTGACCGAAGCCCGGCGTGAAGCCCGGCGTGAAGCCCGGCGTGAAGCCCTGCATCCGCCGCTCGGAGATGGCGCTGCGCAGCGCATCCCCCAGCCGCTCCCGCAGCGCTTCACGCACGCGCTCGCGCAGGGAGGAGTGGAGCCGCTCGCGGATGCCCTCCGCGATGCGCTCGCGGATGGTGCCGGCGAGGCGCTCCGGATCGAACTGGGCGAAGCCCTGCCCCCGCCGCTCGGAGATGGCGCTGCGCAGCGCATCCCCCACCTTCTCCTTGAGCGCCTCGCGCACGCGCTCGTGCACGGCGTAGGTGAGCCGCTCGTGCAGGCCGTCGGCGATGCGCTCGCGAATGGTGTCGGCGACGCGCTCGGTGTCGAACTGAACGAAGCCCTGCATGCGCCGCTCGGCGATGGCGCTGCGCAGCGTATCTCCCAGCTTCTCCTTGAGCGCCGCGCGCACGCGCTCGCGCACCACGGTGCTGAGCCGCTCCCGGAGGGCATCCTCGATACGGTTGCGCACCTTCTCCGCGATGAACTCGGTGTCGAACTGGCCGTAGCCCTGCTGCATGCTCATCCAGTTCTCGACCATGACGGTGCGCAGCGCCTCGCCCAGCCGCTCCTTCAGCACCTCGCGCACGCGCTCGTGCACGCCGGTGCTGACGCGGTCGCGGATGGCATCCGCCAGGCGATGGTGGATGGACTCCGCGATGCGCTCGGTGTCGAGCTGGGGGGTGCTCCCCTGCGGGTGCATGTGCATGCCCACCCAGCGCTCGCTCATCGCGCTCCGCACCGCCTCGCTGACGCGCTCGCGCATCTCCGTGCCCAGACAGTCCTTGAGGGCTGACAAGACCCGCTCAGGAACCACTTCGGAGATACGATCCTTGATGGACTCTCCGAACATCTGCTGCTGCTCATTCATAGAGGACTGCTCCTGGCTCATGAGGGACTCCTTGTGGAGGGGGAGGACCGCACGCGAGCGGACTCGCTTGCGGGAGCGCATAGATAGAGGGTGAGACCGCCGCCGGGTACGGTCCGCGGGGATGAGGCCCCTGTCGGAGCGGAGACAGCGTTGAAGCCGCGTCCGTGCAACCGCCCGGAGCACTCAGGCGACGGGCGGAGCTCCCGTGTCCAACGTACAGCGCACGCTGTCGAGCACTCGCTGAATGGGCGCGCAGATGCTCATGCCGTCCGCGCTCCCCATGTGAAGCCCTACCGCGTCTCCCTGCAGATCCAGCACCAGCGCGCCCGAGTCCCCGGGCTGGGTGAAGGGCGTGATGCCCAGCAGATCCGTGAACCAGACGAGCCGGGACCGGCCACTGGCATCCGGGTAGGGCAAGGCCAGGATCGTGTGTCGCGCCAGGATGGTGCCGAACGTCACCTCACTGGCGAAGCCCACCTTGCGGACCGGCAGGCCGATGGGCGCATCCGCGCGGACCCCGCCGGGGCGGACCCCCAGCAAGGCCATCTGGTTGTCGAGCGCCTCCGGCATATCGGGGCGGACCGTGGCCGCATCCACGTTGGTGGAGGCCTTGTCGAAGTCGACCGAGAGCGGCATGACCGTGACCAGCCTGCCGAACAGGGCGTTCTCGAGCATGCCGGTGGCGCGCGCCTGCTCCAGGGAAGGAACGAGGACCCGCTCACCCGGCGCGGCGCGCCCGCTGTTCGCGATGACATGAGCACACGACAGGCCCAGGCGCTCTCCCGTCTCCAGTGAGCGCACGGCACACGTCAGGGTGCCAGAGCCGGAGCCCCGGTGGCCGATGTTGAACCCGGGGAGCGTGGGGCGCATGTCGCTGACCAGCGTCTCCAGACGTGGCGTACGCACCTCCCGCACATCCGTGGGAAGACGGCCGCGCATCCCCAACTCCTCCAGGGAAATGTCTTCCGGGATCCGCTCGTGAGCGGGCACGTGGCCCTTGGCGCGCTTGGCGCGGACCAGGATCTGGACGGCCAGATCCTCCACGCGGCCGCACCGCACCTTGGGGGCGTAACAGAGCCCCACCACGTTGCGAGCCTCCCACCACCGCGCGTGCTTGCGCGCCACCCGTGAGGCGTGGGCCCCTGCCTGGCGCCTCCGCGGAGCGCTCGCGGGAGGCAGGCGCCCGAAGGCGATCGCGTGGAGCAGCTCGCGAACGCCTTCATCGCTCACTCGCACTTGCGCTGCTCCGGCTTGTCCTTCGTGCACTGATCGATCAGGACGAACCGGCTCTCCGCCTCCTTGATGACGTCCTCTGCGGGCTTGGCGCACTCACCCTGAGCGATGGCGCCGGTGATGGAGAAGAGCTGCAGCATCTCCTTGCACCGCTCCTGAAAGGTCTTCACCCCTCGCGCGAACAGCGGCCGCATGACCTGGGGATTGAAGGCGTAGCCACTGGCGGCCTGATCCTCACTCGGACGGAACACCAGCGCCGAGCGCCAGCTCGAGGCCACCTCCGGGAAGTGAGCGGGGCCCATCCACATGCTGGTCTGCGCCTCGACCCGCAGGGACACCTCCGTGGGGGGCTCGAAGCCCGTACCCGAGCGGCGGCAGAAGTCCTCGGTGCCCTTGACGCCCACCAGCCGGTCCTTGCAGACGTTGTACTCGGCCATGCGCCGAGCGACCGCCATGAACTCGGCCTGCTGCACCTCGCCCACGCGAGGCTGCGCGACGAACAGATCAAGCGTGCGCATCAGGATGCCAAAGGCGTTCTTGGACTTGGACTCGGGCGAGGGATCCGGATCGATGCCCCCGGTGGAGATGACCAGCACCCGCTCGGCGCCGCGCTGCACGGCCTGCAACAGCGGCAGCCCCGAGCGCACCCCTCCATCCAGGTACGTGCCCGGCCGCTGGCCCGACGAAGCGGGAACGGACTTGACGGGCTCGGCGAGGACCGGCTCGACGATGGAGGCCATGATGCCGTTGATCAGCCCCTCGACCCGGTTGGACTCGCCCGGGGGAACATCCAAGGGATCCTGGTCGCTGATACTGAAGACATCCCCCGAGTTGTAATCCACGGAGACCGCCACCAGCTCGGTGCCGTTGGTCAGCATGGCGGGCATGACCGCCTCGCGCAGCTTGCGATCGATCCCATCGAAGCGCACCAGCCCGGGCAGGTCGTCGTTGAGCTTCCAGATCCAGGTCGAGTTGACGCAGTAGAGATCCGACTCCACCGAGCAGGTGTAGTTGTTCATCAGCATCTCGCGGGCCCGGTCCTCCTGGCCTGGGGTGTGGAAGAGATCCACCAGCGTGCCGATCAAGGTGCCGGTGCTGGTGCCCGCCACGAGATCGACCCGGGCGTCGGCACAGCCCTCGGGAGCGGGCTTGCCGCGGCACTGCTGGAGAATGCCGAGCAGCCGCCAGATCAACCCGGCGGAGAAGGCGCCATTGGCCGCGCCTCCGCTCATGACGATGGCGGTGGCCGGGTGGCCCAGCGTGCGGTGCCAGCGCCGGGCGTGGACATATTGCGCGGCGGCCTCGGCGCCCTCCTTGATTCCGGTGCGAAGCTCTTCCTGCGTGAGCCTCCGGCCCAGCGCCGTCTCCAGCGTCACCAGGGAGGGGCCAATCCCGAGGGCATTGCCCAGGAAGCGGGCCGCATCGACCTCGGCGGCGGGAGGCTTGCCGGGGCTGAGCGACTCGGGGGCCGCGGGCACGCCCCAGAGCGGCGCGACGATGGCGCGTGTGCTGAAGGCCTCATAGCAGCGGCTGTTGTCGGTGCCGGCCGTCTCGGCCAGACAGGCCGCATGGTCGATGAGCGTCTCGGGCGAGCCCCCGAGGGCGGACATCCACTTGGCGACGGTCTCCGGATCCACGTAGGCGTCCACGAGCTGGGCGCGAGTCAGTCGCGCCACGCGGTCACTGACGGGGGTGGGGGGCGCCTCCTCGGGCTTCTTGTCCGAGGGCTTGTTCAAGGACTGGAGGACATAGTCCGTGCGCAGGAAGCAGCCCCCCAGCATGAGCGGCAGCGCGGCGATCAGGTACAGGAGCTTCTGGTTCAAGAGCATCCCTCTCTTCATCGAGCCACGAGGATTCCAGAGCCTACCTCGCACCGGCGACAGCCGGAGGAGGAAAGCGAGCGGCTATGCCCGTCAGGAACACGACGCTTTGGGGCAAGCCTTGCGTCACTCAGTCCTCCGCCTGGGGTGCGTCACAACACGTGGGCGGCGCGAGCCTCCTCCAGAGTGTACTCCCGCCCGACGATCTGCCACTCGGGTAGGCTGTACTCTGGCGCTTTGAACAGGGCGCAATCTGCTGCACGCGAGTCTCCGCGCTGAGGAACGTCCCCGCGCCACCGGGCGGATCTCCTCGCTCTGTCCAGACGGGGGACGGCGAACTCTTACGGTACCGGGGCGCCGCGCTCGTCCGCCTCGAGCCGTGAAGCCGCGACCAGCGGGGGCGATCGCGCAAGTGTCACGTGGACACCCTTGCGGCGTGGGCCCTGGCGGCAGCGCCGGGGCGTTCGGGTAGTTTGCCCGCGCGGCTCCGCGACGCGCCCTGGAGGAACCTCGTTGCAACCCCTCACCGTCATCACCGGCGCAAGTGGCTACATCGGCGGGGCGCTCGTGGAGCGGCTCTCGCCTCGCATGCGCGTGGCGGGCCTGTCACGCTCTCACGCCCCGGGGATGGACGCTCATGGTGTGGAGTGGCGCAAGGCGGACCTCTTCTCGCTGGCGCAGACGCGCGCTGCGCTGGCGGGGGCTCGCTACATCATCTACCTGGTGCACAGCATGCAACCCTCGGCGCGGCTCACCCAGGCGCGCTTCGAGGATCTGGACCTGCTGATGGCCGACAACGTGGCTCGCGCCGCGCGCGAGGCGGGGGCCGAGCAGATCATCTTCCTCGGAGGGCTGGTGCCCGAGACGTCCGGGCTGTCGCGCCATCTGCGCAGCCGGCTGGAGGTGGAGCGCGCGCTGTCCGCGTACGGAGTGCCCGTGACGGCGCTTCGCGCGGCGCTGGTGGTGGGGCCGCATGCCTCGTCGCTGCCCATCCTGGTGCGCCTGGTGCGGCGGCTGCCGGTGATGCTCACGCCCCGGTGGACGCGTACGCTCACCCAGCCTATCGCGCTCGAGGATGTGCTGGCGCTCATCGAATACAGCATTGGCAACCGGGCACTCTACGGGCAGCACTACGACATCGGCGGGCCGGAGGTGCTCACGTACCGGGAGATGATGCTCCAGACGGCCCAAGTGCTGGGGCTGAAGCGGACCTTGCTGGACGTGCCCTTGCTGACGCCTCGGCTGTCATCGGCGTGGGTGACGCTGGTGAGCCGCACGCCCTCGGCGCTGGTGCGGCCGCTGGTGGAGAGCCTGGCGCACCCGATGGTCGTCTCCCAGGAGCATCGGCTGGTGGCGCCCGGGCAGCGGCTCATTCCCTTCCCGGAGGCGCTCGGGCAGGTGCTGAAGCAGGCGGAGGATTCACCTGCGCGCAAGAAGCCCCCGGCACGCCGGAGGCCGCCGCGCACGGTGCGCTCGGTGCAGCGGCTATATCTGCCTCCCGACAAGGATGCCCTCTGGCTGTCGGACGAGTACCGGGGGTGGCTGCCGCGCTTCATGCGCCCGTTCCTGCGGGTGGAGCGGGATGTGCAGCGGACGCTCACGTTCAGTCTGCGGTGGCTGCGCCAGCCGCTGCTGGTGCTCAGCTACAGCGAGGACCTGAGCACAGCGGACCGGGTGCTCTACTACATCACGGGAGGCGCGCTGGCGCGCTCACAGCAACCGGTACGAGGGCGGCTGGAGTTCCGAGTGATGCCGGGAGGCCGCCATGCGTTGACGGCGATCCACGACTTCGAGCCCCGGCTGCCGTGGAGGCTCTACACGCAGACCCAGGCCCGGGTGCACATGTTCGTGATGAACGCGTTTGGCAGGCACCTGCGCCGACAGGTGCGCTCGGCCCAGAATGGCCATGACGCTCATCACCATCAGCCCGGCCCGGGAGAATGAGCCCAGCGCGTATTGGAGCTACCCCGGTTTCGGCTCTCCCGCACTTTGTGTGGAGCACGTGCTCAGTGGACTATGGCGGCTCGAACGGCACGACCCAGAAGAACAGCGGCGTGACGTGGCTGACCAACCAGGGCTGCAACTGACCTGGTGACCCTTGGCGATAGAGTTGGGGAAGGGTACCACCCCGTGCACCATCGTAGCCCCGGGAGCCTTCAGCTCCTGAGCGCAGGGGGAGAGATGCTTCGAGTGGATCACGCGCGCCATGGGCCGCAGCGGGGCTCAGCTCTCCAACTCGACCCGGTGGCGCACGTCTGACAGTGCCACTTCGGGCCTGTGGAGCGCGCCAGGAGACGCGCAGCAGCCTCCTTCAGCCCGGAGTGACGCGCCCGCCGATCTCCGGGAAGCGCTCGTAGGTCCGCAAGAGCGCTTCTAGATGGGCGGGGTTGTCGAGATCGAGCGGTGCATCCGTGAGCTGCACCACCCACCCGCCCGACGCCGTGCGCCGCGCCCGTGAGAGCAGCTCGGCGTCACGCAAGGGGTCTGGGAATCCGATGGCTCGTGCGGCAGCTTCCGACCAGTAGTTCAGCCATCCGAGGTAATAGGGAATCTCCGGTGCGCGGATATCCTCGAAGAGTTTGAGGGCGGGCAGCCCCCGGCGTGGGGACGGCGGCCCTTCCAGCGTGGGTGCTGTCTGATACGCGATGTCCAGCGCAGCGCCATCCGGCGTCGCACGCCCCCAGAACGAGCGTGTGCCCTCCGCTACACGCTCCAGCATCTCCGCCGCTGCCGCGATAACCGCCGCATCTAGCGGCAACTTCGCATGGACTTGGAGCTGTGGCCGACCGCCTGGGCTCTCATACGCGGAGCGGTGCAGCCCGGAAATCATCACGGGGTAACGCAGATCGTTGTTACATACCATCGGAAACTCGCCGCGCGTGGCCTCCTCAGCCAACCACGCATCGCGCTGTGGCAACGCGGCAAGCCGTCGCCTCTCGGTAACTCTCCACTCCAGGCGCAAGCCGGGCAACGCCCGTTCCAAGCCATGGACGGCAGCGAGCGTGCGGTTGTCGTCACCCACAAGCGCAGGCGCATAGACGATGAGAATCAGGGTGCTTTGAGTAGTCATCTCTTGCATCCCGTGACGACGATCTTGAGGAAGGGAGCGAGAGCGAGTAGCGCGTCTTTGTGCGCTTGGGTGCTCACGCCAACAACGAAGTCATATCCACAGGCCCGCGCAGCGTCGCGCTCCTTGCTCAATTGCTTGAGTTCCTTCTCAATCTCCTGACCCGGATATAGGCATTGTACTTGTCAAATTGATGGGTCTTGATCTCCCACAGCACGCGCACGCCGACTTGCAGCGCATCGAAGCGCGCACCGCCCACGAGCACATCCATTCCGGGATACCGGCTGGGCGGAAACTGATCGGCGCACTCGTTATGGGGGACATCTTCGCCCGTGTGCCGCACCGGGATTGGCTTGCACTCCGGGCGCTCCGTCGGATCGGCTGATTCTTCGTCACGGGTTCCTGCTGATTGGATAGCCGTGTCTGAGTCTTGGGCTTCGCGCGCTCGCGGGCTGCGTTCCGTTGATAAGCATCAATACCCTCTTGGATGGCGGCTGCCACCACCACCGCGCCAACAACAATCACTGCACCGACGACGATCTCGGGTGCCGCGAAGACACAGAGGGCCACGACTGCGGGAGCGGCTGCATCCGCGTAGGCGACAGCGCATCTTTTGGTGACATCCCGAAACCTGACCCTGTCCCGATCGAGAGCGTGAAAGCACCGCTCCGCAAGGATCGGCCATTCGTTGGAGGCTTCCCGCACCACGCAATGCCCGTCATCCGTCCAGGGGAACTGCGCCGCC